>NZ_PNDT01000110.1:0-19201 GCF_005886375.1 Pseudoalteromonas sp. S1727 | reverse complement strand
TTGTAAGATTTAAAATGATTTTTTACCTGCTTATGGGAACTGGGGAAGTTTGGGGACAGTGCGTATTGAAGAGGTTAAAGGTGCTAGGCGGTAGGGAAGAGACTAGGGGCTAGGTGTCTTGGCTTTTGTGGGAACAGGCTTTAGCCGTGATTGTTTTTGGTTATGTGTTAAAGCTCATCGGCGCTAAAGCGCTCTCCTACAACCATTAAAGACTAGGAGCTAGGATTCATAGCTCGAAACTCGTTACCCGTAGCCCGTGACTTTTATTTTCGGTGGTGAGTATAAACCTGCGCGAGGTAAACTCGCGGCTACGGATTTGCACCGATGTTTGGGTTTATTGTAGGCGCGGCTTTATGCCGCGCTTAAAAGGTTCTAGGGAAGCGGCTAGATACTAGGGCCTAAAACCTAGCTTCTAGAACCTCTATTCCTATCTAGACTAACAACCAAGTTGCGGTGCCGAGAAAGGCAAAAATGCCTACAATATCAGTTACAGTAGTCAACACTACACTACCAGCTAGTGCAGGGTCTATTTTCATTTTCTTTAACAGTAGTGGGATACTTGCGCCGGCGACGCCTGCTGCGACTAAATTCATAAACATGGCAAAGGCGAGTACGCCGCCGAGTTTAAAGTCCCACTGCCATAGTGCGACTACACCTGCTATTAAAATTGACCATACCATGCCGTTTATAGCGCCGATCGCGAGCTCTTTCATTAGTAAAAAGCGTTGGTTAGTTTGGTTAATATGACCTACAGCGATACCACGGATCACTAGAGTAAGTGTTTGGCTACCAGCTACGCCACCCATTGAGGGCACAATCCCGTTGAGTACAGCTAGGATCGGTAGAATCGCTAAGGTGTTTTCAAAGAAGCTTGCTACAATTGCAGCGAGCAACGCGGTTAATAAGTTAACGCCAAGCCATACTGAGCGCTTTTTCGAACTTTTTAATACTGGGGCGAAGGTATCTTCTTCGTCGTCAAGACCAGCTAAGCTCAATAAGCTGTGCTCTGCATCTTCACGGATAACGTCAACGATATCATCGATGGTGATCCGGCCCAGCAGGTGGTCGTTATCATCAACAACAGGTGCAGATATCCAGTTATGGCGTTCGAACAATTGGGCTACTTCACTTTCATCCATGGAAATAGGGATTGATTCACAATCTTCGTCCATTAATTCGCGAATAACTTTATCCGGCGAGTTGGTGAGTAGCGTGGTGAGCGACATTGCGCCTAAAAAGCAGTTGTGTTTATCAACCACATAAAGATCATCGGTGCCTTCAGGCAGTTCGCCACGTAAGCGTAAGTAGCGCAGTACCACGTCAATAGTGACATCGGGACGAATAGTGACCGTATCGGTATTCATCAATGCGCCAGCTGAGCGCTCTTGATAGGAAAGCGCTTGAGTTGCCCGCTCACGGTCTTGGCTATCCATGGCGCTGACAACGTCTTGGTAGACTGTGTCAGGTAAGCTACGTAATACTTCCCCTAAGTCATCGTGACTCATGTCTTCGGTCGCCGCAGCAATATGCTCTGGCGCCATTTGGGCAATGATCCCTAGGCGAACATCTTCAGAAAGCTCTTCGAGTACATCACCTTGTACATCTGGATCTACCAGTTGCCAGAGCAAGGTACGAATTTTATGCGGCGATGATTCTAGTAGTAAAGCTGTGTCACAGGGAGCTGTTTTTGCCAACATACGCCTTACTTGAACAAATTGACCACTGTTAAGTGACTTGGTCACTTGCTTTAGTTGTTGTAGTGGGTAATCTTGTTCAAAAGCTTCTGGCATTGGCGTCCTTAAATAATAAATACACTTAATTGGTGGGGTGAAACTTTGATAATTACACTGGTTGCGTTGACCAGTAGCTTATTAAGTTTAACGTAATTTTATTGTGCTGACTATGGACTATTCTTGCTCGTTAAAGCGGTGCGCAATCAGCTCTCCAATAGCAGCAAGTGCGAGTTCGGCATCGGGCCCTTCACACACAACTTTAACTTCTTTACCTTGGCTGCTTTCTAATAACATTAGGCCTAGAACACTGTCGCCAGCGGCTTGTTTGTCATCTTGGTGAAGTGTGATACTGGCATCAAACTGCACGGCTAACTGTGCTAATACACTGGCTGCGCGGGCATGTAATCCAAGTTTGTTTTTTATTAAAAATGTATCTTCTAAGCGCATCCACATTCCTTACTGTAACAGTGGTTGTTATTCTTGCTCGCGATGGCGAATTTTTACATTGCTGTGGCTCATTGAAAAGCTTTCGCCAATGGTTTGCGCTAAATAAACCGAACGATGTTGGCCACCTGTGCAGCCGATTGCAATGGTTAAATAACTGCGGTTATTACGTTCTAAGTGCGGTAACCAGGTTTGTACAAAGGTTTGGATCTGCCAAGTGAATTTTTGCACAATACTGTGGCTGGCTAAGTAATCTTTAACTGGTTGATCAAGACCTGTCAGTGGCTTTAGCTCAGGCTCCCAATGGGGGTTAGGTAAAAAGCGCGCGTCAAATACATAATCCGCTTCTTTTGGAATACCATGTTTAAAGCCAAACGATTCAAAGGTGATAATTAGCTTTTTATCTTTTTTACCTAAAATCTTTTCGCGAATCGTCTCGGCAAGTTGATGAACACTTAGATCAGTGGTATCTAACATAAAGTCAGCACGTGTTGTTAACACATCAAGTAATACTTTTTCTTGTTTGATGGCTAAATCAAGCGGCAATGAATCTAAAGAAAGTGGATGCAAACGGCGCGTTTCAGAAAAACGTTTGATCAGTGTTTGATCATCACAATCTAAATAAAATAATGTTGGATTGGCAAAGCCGGGTAAGTACTCAAGAATGTCGTTAAATTCTTCTTGTTCTTTGGGTAAGTTACGAACATCAATACTAACAGCAATTTTGTCGTAATTATCAGAGACACTACGAACTAATGAAGGCAGTAAGTTTACAGGGATATTATCGACACAATAATAACCAAGATCTTCAACTACACGCAGGGCAACCGATTTACCTGAGCCAGAGCGCCCACTGATGATGATTAACTCCATGTAAACTCTCCTTCACTTAATAGCAATTTTATTAAAAACATGATCACTCTAGCTGGTTAAATAACTCATTAACGTTATTAAAAATTATGTGTACAGAATAACTACCTGTCATAATTTTTCCTTGTTATTGAACTACTTTGTACCGCCATAATAGATCACTAACGCAAGAGGTATGACTTACGATTGCTCAACAATAACGTGATATAAATCTTGATCTGTTTTCGCGCTACGTAGTTGTTTACAAAAATCTTTGTCGTTAAGTTTATCAGCAATTGTGGCTAACGTCTTTAAATGAAGTTGACTATCACCCTCTGGTACGATGAGAGCGACAAACAGATCCACAGGGCGATTATCAATTGCGTCAAAATTAATAGGCGTTTCGCTCACTAAAATGATTGCTAGTGGATTTTCAATACCACTCATTCGACCATGAGGAATGGCAATGCCACGACCAATACCAGTACTACCTAGTTTTTCTCTAGCGAGTAATGCATCGAGGATTTCTTGTTGTGATAGCTGAGGAAGTTGTTCATGAGCCAATTGGCTGATAAATTCAATGATCCGTTTTTTGCTATTAAAAAGGACCGCAGTTTTACTGCAGTCCTGGCAAATAAGTGAGCTTAATTTCATAGTGTTAGTGTCGAGCGTGCTTCTCTTTGTGTTTGATTACTTGACGGTCGAGCTTGTCGATTAGTCCGTCAATGGCTGCATACATGTCTTGATGTTCAGTTGAAGCAAATAACTCAGCACCACTGACATGGATGGTGGCTTCTGCTTTTTGGCTTAGCTTTTCTACGTCAAGAATAACATGGACATTGTTGATGTGATCAAAATGCCTCTCAAGCTTCGCAAACTTATTGTTTACATAGTCTCTTAATGAATCAGTAATTTCTACGTGACGACCAGTTAAATTTAGTTGCATAAGCATTTTCCTTTTTTGATTTTACGCCTTAAATCAAACTCTTTCTTTGATTTGACGGTGGAATAGCCAGTGACTCGCGGTATTTTGCAATAGTCCGTCTAGCTACTTTGATACCTTGCTCTGCCAATATATCTGCAATTTTACTATCACTCAATGGTTTCGCTGAGTTTTCTGCGCTAATCAGTTTTTTGATTAGTGCGCGAATAGCTGTCGATGAGCATTCGCCGCCATTTTCAGTACTAACATGGCTTGAGAAAAAATACTTTAACTCAAAAATACCACGCGGGGTATGCATGTATTTTTGGGTAGTTACACGAGAAATTGTTGACTCATGCATCTCTACCATTTCAGCAACGTCATTGAGTACCATAGGTCGCATGGCTTCAGGGCCATGTTCAAAGAAACCTT
Source organism: Pseudoalteromonas sp. S1727 (assembly GCF_005886375.1). Classification (NCBI taxonomy): domain Bacteria; kingdom Pseudomonadati; phylum Pseudomonadota; class Gammaproteobacteria; order Alteromonadales; family Pseudoalteromonadaceae; genus Pseudoalteromonas; species Pseudoalteromonas sp. S1727. The sequence goes on along the minus strand of NZ_PNDT01000110.1, from coordinate 14,821 downwards.
GCTGCTGTTTTACGATGCAATTGGTTACTTTGAGCAATGTGTCATTGCGACTTTCTAGGCTTTTTATAAACCATTTAGCTTCTTGCAGATGCGAACGAATAAACTGACTATCAGTGCTCGACTTTACTGAGCGCGACATAGCTGCATATTGGCTGTTCACTCTGATTTTTGGCATGCTGTCTGGATTAAGTTCAACCACCCAGCGGCCTTTAATTTTTTTCACTGATACGTCAGGAATAACGTATTCTGACTCTTCTCGTACTATGGTATCCGCAGGCTTTGGATTTAGGCTGTGGATCAGAGTCATCACTTCTTTTAGTTCATCTTCCTTAAGCTTAGTCTTTTTCATCAAAGTGCGATAGTCGCGACTAGCTAATAAATCGATATGATCAGTTAAAATCATTTTTGTCTCATTAATCCAAGGGGTTGCCGGATCAAATTGATTTAGCTGAATACATAAACACTCTTGTAGACTGCGAGCCGCGATGCCTACAGGGTCAAATAATTGGATACGTTTTAAAACCGCTTGTACTTCGTCAAGTTCGATTTCTTCTTCGTTGTTGCCTTGATTTAAGCTCTCTACAATATCTTCACAGCTAAGCGTTAAAATACCTGAGTCATCAATGGCCTCAACAATTGCAATGGCTATTGCTTCATCTGTAGGGCTAAATGGAGTTAGCTGTAGCTGCCACATTAAATATTCATGCAAGGTTTCTGTTGAGGCGCCTTGATATATAGATTCGTCCTCTGGCATTGGGCCTGCTGAGCTATTTGGCGCAGCGCTCATGTACTCATCCCATGTGACATCCATCGCCATTTCATCACTGAGTGTTTCTTTGGTGAGTGCTTCGCTGCTTTCTTGTTCGTATTCGCTGGGCTTGTCATCTGCTGAGGCGCTAACGGTTAAGTCGTCGTTATCTTGCTTTTGCTCATTCTTGCCCGCCGTGTCGTCTGAATACTCATGCTCTTCTAGCTCTAGTAACGGATTGCTATCTAGCGCTTCTTGAATTTCTTGCTGCAGATCCAATGTGCTGAGCTGCAATAAGCGGATAGCTTGTTGCAGTTGCGGTGTCATTGTAAGTTGCTGGCCCATGCGCAGCTGGAGTGATTGCCTCATGTATCTCTAACAATCCTTTTATTGTTGTCATTGTTAAGTTTAGCAGATGCTTAGCCAAAGTGTGGCTTTATAGCCTAAATTGCTCACCTAGGTAAACATCGCGAACTGTTTGGTCGGCGAGTACATGCTCAGGTGTGCCTGATGCAATTAACTCCCCATGAGAAACTATGTAGGCTTTTTCACAAACATCAAGAGTTTCTCGTACATTATGGTCGGTGATAAGCACGCCAATACCACGGTTTTTAAGGTGTTCAATAATCTTCTTTATATCTAACACTGAAATTGGATCAACACCAGCAAAAGGCTCATCTAACAAGATAAATTTTGGGTCTGCGGCTAATGCACGGGCAATTTCAACACGACGACGTTCACCGCCAGATAGAGCCATACCTTGGCTGTCGCGAATATGTTGAATGCTAAATTCATCAAGTAAGCTGTCAAGAGCTTCTTCTCTTGCTTGTTTTTTAAGGTCTTTTCGGGTCTCTAAAATAGCCATCAAATTTTGATAAACAGTCAATTTACGAAAAATTGATGACTCTTGCGGTAAGTAACCAATCCCCAAGCGAGCGCGACTATGCATTGGCAGTAAGGTGATGTCGTTGTCATCAATACTGATCTTGCCTTTGTCGCTAGGCACTAAGCCTACAATCATATAAAAGGTTGTGGTTTTACCCGCACCATTTGGGCCCAGTAAGCCAACAATGCTGCCGGCGGTAACTTCTAAGCCTACACTTTTGACAACTTGGCGACCTTTGTAGCTTTTAGCTAAAAATTCAGCTTTTAATGTACTCATGGCTGGCCTTTAGATTTGTCTTTTTTGTTACTTACCGGTACTAAAATAGTGTGCACGCGATCATTTGAGCTTTCGCCTTTTTCGGCGCTGATAAGCTGTTGGTCCATGTCGTAGGTAATGCTTTTAGCATTAATTTTTTGCCCTGCTTGAGTAACCTGCGCATCGCCAATTAAGGTTAAGTAGCGCTTGGCAACGTCGTAACGAACTTCTTTAGCGCTGGCGCTCATAATTGTGCCATCAGCTTGTTTTTCTTCAAAATAAGCTGGACTTCCTGTGGCTACAAGCAGTTGTTTATTGTCGCCTAAGTCTTCACGTTTGTGTACTTCAAGGCGATCAGCTTTAATACGACGGTTACCATGAATAATTTCAACGTTGTTTTCAAAAATACCGATGTTATCTTTTAACTGGGCAAGTTGTTTTTCTGCACTGATCGATACTTGGTCCGCAGGTGGTAAATTAGTCTCAGCAAAGCTTGCAAAGGCCATGAATAAGCTTGGTATAACAAGCAAGTGAGCAAATTTATTGGTCATAATATATGGTTCGCGTATGGTTAATTAGTTCTACCACTTCGGCTTTTAAGTCGGCATTGAGGCCGCGCCCAGTGATCTTTAAATTTGGCCCAATCAATTCTACAGGTTGTTCAGAGCTCATGGTTTGTAGTTCAATATCAACCTGAATGTTATCTGCATTGATGTGCTCAATCATGGCATTGTTGGTCAGGTTTTTAGCCACCACATTGCCTTCTAAAATTAATTGATGGTTTTCATATAAAGTGGCTTCGTTTGCATTAATTTGCCACGTTTGTTGTTGATTATATAAAGTAAAAATAGGTTGCTCAAAGTAAGTGAAGCCTAACTGTTGATAGAGCTCCATTTTTGCAGCGGTTACTTTGTGGCTAATTTTACCTTGTTCATCAAATGCTGTTTGTTTTAATGCTACGGCAGTGTAATCGGGTTTTGCTATTATATCTTCTTGGTTTTGTGGTGCATTTGTTGGCTGATTAAAATAGGGAAACCACAACCACACCATGCAAGCGACGAACAATACGCATAATATTAAACGCGCACTATTCATGAGCTAGTCCCTTCGCTTGTTAGTGACTTACCATTTTCAAGCATCAATAAATCAGTGAGCTCACGCACTGCACCAAAACCACCTGGTAGCATGGTTGTATAATGCGAGATGCGTTTGATGAGCGGGTGTGCATCATTCACTGCTACAGCAAAACCGACTAATTCCATAACCGGCATATCTGGTCCATCGTCACCTATATAGGCTATTTGCTCATCTGTTAACTGCAATTTATTTTTGAGCTGTTGATAAGCTTGCAACTTGTTTTCTTGACCTTGATAAATATGCGCTACAGTCAGGCTAGTCATTCGTTGCTGAACTATCTGTGAATGACGGCCAGTGATCACTGCCACTTCAAAGCCACTGTTGATTAAGGCTTTAATGCCAAAGCCATCTTTAGTATTAAAGGCTTTGAGTTCTTCACCATGATTACCTAAGTAAATACGGCCATCTGAAAATACACCATCGATGTCGCAAATAAGCAGTTTAACTTTTTGCGCGCGACTACGGGCATCATCACTAAGCGGCTGGTATAAATCAGCAAACTGCATTATAAAACTCCTGCTTTGAGCAAGTCTTGCATGTTGAGTGCACCAATAGGGTGTTGATTATCGTCAATCACAATTAAGCCGTTGATACGCTTATTTTCCATAATATTGAGTGCCTCTGCTGCCAACATATCAGCGCTTGCTGTAGTACAAGAGCGGGTCATTACTTCGCTGATTAAGGTGCTATGAATATCGACCCGCTGCTCTAAAATGCGGCGTAAGTCACCATCAGTAAATAATCCTGCAAGTTGGTTGCTATCATCAACAATGGCGGTCATCCCTAATCCTTTGGCTGACATTTCAATTAATGCATCTTTAATACATTGTTTATCATTAATGATAGGTGTTGCAGTCCCCGTGTGCATAATATCTTTTAAGCATAGCAGTAGGCGTTTACCTAAGCTGCCACCTGGGTGCGATAATGCAAAGTCGTCGGCGGTAAAGCCGCGGGTCTCTAACAAGGCAACGGCCATAGCATCACCCATTGCAAGCATTGCAGTAGTGCTTGCTGTAGGGGCTAGTCCTAATGGGCAGGCTTCTTGACTTACTTTTGTACACACATGGGCATCTGCCCAATTCGCCATTGACGATGCAGGGTTTCCAGTAATGGCAATCATTTTTGCGCCAATTCGTTTGATTACTGGAATGATATTCAGTACTTCGCTGGTTTCACCAGAGTTTGATAACAGCATGACGACATCATCGCGGGTTATCATTCCTAAATCGCCGTGGCTTGCTTCACCGGGATGAACAAAAAACGCAGGTGTACCTGTACTTGCCAATGTTGCTGCAATTTTATTACCGATATGACCTGATTTTCCCATGCCAACAACAATGATCCTGCCATGACATTGATATATCAGCTGGCAAGCTTGATTAAAGTTTTCGTCTAGGTATTGGGCTATCTCAGTTAGTGCTTGGCGCTCGATATCGAGTACCCGCTTACCTTGTTCAATAAAATTTAACTGCGTCATGTGTTGTCCATTTTTTGAGTAGCATTAAGCAACTTGGTTGAAAATATAACCTTGATAGATTAAAAACGCGACCAATAAAAGGCCACCTTCAACGCGGTTAATGCGTCTTGTGCCTCTAAAACTCAAAGACATAGCAATCAATGCTATGGTGGCACCAATCATAATTAATGCATCACGGTTTGCCGCGGATGGATCGATAATTGATGGGTTGATAATACCAGCCAGCGGCAATACCGCTAAGATGTTAAAGATATTAGAGCCGACGATATTACCCAGTGCTAAATCATCTTCTTTTTTCAATACTCCAGCAATACAGGCAGCAAGCTCTGGTAAGCTGGTACCAACGGCAATAATGGTTAAGCCGATAACCAGATCACTTAAGCCGAAGAATTTGGCAATATCAACCGCTGAACCAACTAAGAAGTGCGAGCTAATAGGTAACACAATCATGCCAATAATGAGCCAAAATAACGCTGATTTAGTTGATACGTTATCTGGGACGTCTTCACAGGCTTCGCTGACAAAAGGGTCATCAGCTTGGTTTTTTGCGCGAATAGAAATAACAATTAAACCCGCAATAAAGACAACAAAGCCAATAATTAATGCAACACCCTCAGCAAATGAAAAGTAGTTATCGGAAAACACATACCAAGCAGCAATCGAAACTAATAATACTAACGGCATTTCACGCTTTAGGGTCATTGATGACACCGAAAGTGGACGTAACAGCGCGGTAATACCTAAAACAAGTAAAATATTCGTGATATTTGATCCTACCGCATTACCTACTGCGGTGTCGGTTTTACCTGCCAGAGCCGCTGAGGCAGAGACCATCATTTCAGGCGCTGACGAGCCCATTGCAACTACGGTTAAACCAACAATAAGTGTAGGGACACCGAAATTTTTTGCCAGTGCTGCTGCACCGTAAACAAAACGATCTGCACTCCACACAAGAGCTGCAAACCCGAGAATTAAAATGACAAAAGAAGTCACCATTATGTTACGCCAATTATTCAAAATGAGATGGCTGCAAATAGTAACAAAAGCGAACCTGAAAGTATAAATAAAAGAATCAGGTCAACTTGTTGTATTGATTTTGCTTAATAGAATTTTTTTAAGCGCCTGTTAAGCCTGCTGCTGTAAGGTTTTGGCTGTTATTACATAGAATATTACAAAATTTTACGATTTGTTTTTTCCATCTTGCTGTAAAAACGCTTAAAATAGGGGAACTAGTGAAAATAGTAATGGAGAGCGGCTTGTCGCAACCAATAGTAGAAATCAAGGATGTAAGCTTTTCTCGAGGCAATCGCAGCATATATAAAAATATGAGCTTTAGTGTTCCTAAAGGGAAAATTACGGCGATCATGGGACCAAGCGGAATTGGTAAAACCACCATGCTGCGTTTAATTGGTGGCCAATTAAAACCAGATAGCGGTACTATTTTATTCGAAGGCAACAACATTCCTACCATGTCCCGTAAAGAGCTTTATGCGGCACGTACCAAAATGAGTATGTTATTCCAAAGCGGCGCATTATTTACCGATATGTCGGTGTTTGACAATATCGCTTTTCCGCTGCGTGAACACACTCGTCTCAGTGAAGATTTGATCCGTCTTGTGGTGCTCATGAAACTACAAGCCGTTGGCCTACGTGGCGCTCAGGATTTAATGCCTTCTGAGCTCTCTGGCGGAATGGCGCGTCGCGCTGCATTAGCGCGTTCTATTGCACTTGATCCTGATTTAATTATGTATGATGAGCCGTTTGCAGGCCAAGATCCGATTTCAATGGGGGTGTTGGTTAAATTAATTAAGTCACTTAACCAAGTGCTTGGTTTGTCATCGCTAATTGTCACCCATGATGTAACCGAAGTAATGAGTATTGCTGATCACGTTATTATTATTGCAGAGCAAGGCGTTATTGGTAGCGGTACACCAGATGAAATGCGTCATCATGAGTCACCGCTTGTACAGCAGTTCTTAAAAGGGTTATCTGATGGCCCTGTGCCATTTCATTTCCCTGCGCAACCTTACCAGCAAGAGTTACTGGGAGGGCGCCGCTAATGTTAGATTTTTTGCAAATGTTAGGTCATAAAGCATTAGGTCGTTTTGCGGCGCTTGGCCGTTCGACACAAATGTTGTTTGGCGCGTTATGCCATTTACCTAACTTTAGAAAAGGTACCCCGTTACTGGTTCGTCAATTATATATGGTTGGTTCGCAGTCATTATTGATTATCATGGTATCGGGCTTATTTATTGGTATGGTGTTAGCGTTACAGGGCTACACTGTGCTGGTTGGCTATGGGGCAGAAGACAGCTTAGGGCCGTTAGTGGCATTGAGTTTATTGCGAGAGTTAGGGCCGGTAGTCACCGCGTTATTATTTGCTGGACGAGCAGGGAGTGCGTTGACTGCAGAAATAGGTTTAATGAAAGCAACTGAGCAGTTATCTAGCCTTGAAATGATGGCGATTGATCCTCTTAAACGTATTATTGCACCGCGCTTTTGGGCAGGTTTTATCAGTATGCCATTGTTAGCATTAATATTTTCTGCTGTTGCAATTATTGGTGCTCACTTAGTTGGCGTTGATTGGCTAGGCGTTGATACAGGCAGTTTTTGGTCAATCATGCAGTCGCAGGTGTCATTCCAGCAAGATATTTTAAATGGCATGATCAAAAGTTTTGTATTTGCCATCGTGGTTACATGGATAGCACTTTATAAAGGTTATGATTGTATACCGACCTCTGAAGGGATCAGTAAAGCAACAACAGAGACGGTAGTACACTCTTCTTTGGCTGTTTTAGGGTTTGATTTTATTTTGACAGCGGTAATGTTTACCAGCTAATAAAGGTATAAAAAATGAATTCACGGAAATTGGAAATTTTAGTTGGTTTTTTTGTTGCGTTAGGTATTGCTGCATTTGCAATGTTGGCGTTAAAAGTGGCCAATGCAGGGATCAGCGGTAATGGCGAAACGTATTTATTAAAAGCCAAATTTGAAAATATTGGTTCGTTAAAGGCGCGTGCGCCAATCAAAGTGGGTGGGGTTGTAGTTGGTCGAGTTGAGTCGATTTCAATTCATCCGCAAGAATTTGTGCCAGTTGTTGATATGACGATTGATGCGCAATATCAATGTCGTTTTTCAGACACCAGCTCAGTGTCAATTTTGACCTCAGGTATTTTAGGTGAGCAGTACCTAGGTATTAACCCTGTTATTGCGCCGAAGTCGGCTGAGCAAGCTTGTTTCGGTGTAGCAGTCACCAGTGATGATAAAGATTTAGGTTTAGATGAGCTATTTGGTGTTGAAAGCAAAGCCTTAAAAGATGGCGACTATATCACGGACACTAAATCTGCATTGGTGCTTGAAGAGTTAATCGGGCAGTTTTTATTCAATCAAGGCGGCGAGTAAATAATTATGTTTAAACAATTTTTAATGATAGTGGCGCTTACTTTCAGCGCTATCAGTATTGCAAGTGAGCCGGTTGACTTAAAAGACCCTTACAAAATGGTACGCCAAGTTTCAGATAATACGTTTCAGCGCATTACGCGTGACCAGCCTTTAATTGAAAAAGACAAAGAGCATTTACGGGTGATCGTAAAAGAAGAGCTAATGCCGTATATAGATTATAAATATGCTGCACTTCGGGTGTTAGGTAGCCATGTTTCTAAAGTTCGTTCAATTAAAGATCCTGCAGAGCAAAAACAAGCGGTTGAAGACATTAAACGCTTTATTGATGTGTTTCAAGAGTATTTAATCGCAACGTATGCTGGTGTGTTTACCCAATACACAAACCAAAAAGTAGAGTTTGGCCCAAGCAAAGAGTTTGCTGGACAAGATTTAGTATTAGTAAAAACAAAAATTGTTGAGCCGGGTAAGCCAGAAATTAAAATTGATTTTAAAGTGCGTGAAGACCGCGATGGCGAATGGCGTGCTTATGACATGGTTGCTGAGGGCATTAGCTTATTAGATGCAAAGCAAAGTGAATTCCAAGGTATTTTACGCCAACAAGGCATTGACCATGTAAGTAATCTACTTGAACAGAAAAGTAAGTTACCAGTGCAATTTAGAGGCGAAGGCGGTAATGAGTAAAGTGACGGTTACTCAGCTCAATGAACAGCAATTTCGAGTCAGTGGTGAATTGACTCGAAATTCAATTTCTGCTGAACGACTTCTGAATAAAACACCACAAAGTGACCATAAAACATGGTATTTTGACCTTTCTGAGGTGTCTAGGGTTGACACGGCGGGCTTAGCTTGGTTAATTCACTCTTTCGCAGAATTAAAGCAGCAAGGTATTCACCTTGAATTGCAAAATATTCCTGAGCAATTGCAAAAATTGATGCAGTTGGGACAGGTTACAAACCTATTTGAGTGAGAGTTATGCAAACGAGCCAGGTCGAAACCCTATTACGCGACGAACTACAATTAGCTGAAGTACATGTAAAAGCCAATGGTAGCCATTATGAAGTCATCGCAGTTGGTGATTGCTTTGATGGTTTGAGCCGTGTGAAAAAACAACAGCTAGTGTATGGGCCGTTAATGAATACTATTTCTGATGGTACAATCCATGCGGTGTCGATTAAAGCCTTTACACCGACTGAGTGGAAGCGCGAACAAAAATTCATTTTACCTCAATAAAAAGGTTTCCTCATGGATCAATTTGTAATTCAGGGTGGAACCGGACTTGCCGGTGAAGTCACTATTTCAGGCGCTAAAAATGCTGCGCTGCCCATCCTCTTTGCCGCTTTACTTGCGGATGGCAAAAGTACCTTTAACAATGTGCCTCGTTTACGTGATATTGGGACTACTGAAGCGTTATTAAAAACCCTTGGCGCAGAAACCCAATGGCATGGTGAGCAGCTTGTTATTGATGGTGGCAAAGTAGATAAAACACTCGCTCCTTATGAACTTGTTAAGCAAATGCGTGCATCGGTATTAGCTTTAGGGCCTTTGGTTGCGCGTTTTGGTCAAGCGCAAGTATCGTTGCCTGGAGGCTGTGCAATTGGCGCACGTCCTGTTGATATTCATATTCAAGGCTTAGAGCGCATGGGCGCGGTAATAAGTGTTGAGAATGGTTACATTAATGCCAAGGTTGACGGGCGTTTAAAAGGCGCTGAAATATACATGGAAATGGTTAGCGTTGGCGCAACGGAAAACTTATTGATGGCCGCTACTTTGGCCGATGGTAAAACTGTATTAGAAAATGCCGCTCGTGAACCAGAGATCATTGATTTAGCTGTGTGCTTAACCGCTATGGGCGCAAAAATTACAGGTGCGGGCACCAGCCGTATTGAAATTGAAGGTGTTGAAAAACTCCATGGTTGTGAACACCGTATTTTACCGGATCGCATTGAAACCGGTACTTTCTTGGTGGCTGCAGCGATGGCGGGTGGTGAAGTACTGTGTAAACTTACTGATTTTCACAGCCTAGAGCCTGTGATTGAAAAGCTGCGCGCCACTAATGCGTTAATTGAAGTACACGACGACAGCATTTACCTTGATATGCGCGGCCGTGAACTCAAAGCCGTAAATATCAAAACCATGCCACACCCAGGCTTTCCTACTGATATGCAAGCTCAATTTACCGCGTTAAATGTGGTTGCTAATGGTAGTGCGACAATCACTGAGACGATTTTTGAAAACCGCTTTATGCATGTACCTGAGTTACAGCGTATGGGTGCTAATATTCGTTTAGAAGGCAATACCGCTATCTGTGGTGACACTAAAAGCCTAACTGGTGCGCAAGTGATGGCAACAGACTTACGTGCTTCAGCGAGTTTGATTTTAACGGGGATAGTAGCGCAGGGTGAAACGGTTGTTGATCGTATCTATCATGTTGATCGTGGCTATCAACGCATTGAAGATAAACTCAGTGCATTAGGTGCCAATATCAAACGTAGAAGTAGTTAATAGCCTAGAACCTAGGTCCTAGCTTCTAGGCCCTAGGTTTTATAGTTTAGTCTCAAGCTCTGCCACTTTAACCATCACTTTCAATATTTCACCATTGCGATAAAGCTCAAACTCAATTTCATGGCCGGGCTCCGAATTACCAATAATATTTAAGGTCTTTTGTGGGTTAGTGACATTTTCGCCTGCAATTTTTACCACTATGTCTTGCTCTTTGATCCCCGCTTGCCACGCAGGGCCTAATGGATCAAGGTTGGTTATACGCAGACCAGCCACTGGCGTATAGTTATCACTGACCTCTTTACCTGTGCTATCAACAGCGGTACCCGTGAAACCTAGATAGCCGCGTACAACACGTCCATGACGGATCAGTTTACCCATTACTTCTTTGGCTAACGAGTAAGGAACTGCAAAGAATATTCCTTGAATATCTAAGTTCTCCCGGGTTTTAAATTGTGCGGAGGTGATGCCAACGAGATCGCCGTTAGAATTGACCAGTGCGCCGCCTGAATTGCCAACATTGATTGCGGCATCCATTTGTAACAGGCTGTTGTAGGGGCTGTCGGTAATTTTTTGTTTTCCCGTTGCACTGATGATCCCTTGGGTGATGGTTTGTCCTAAATTAAGCGGGTTACCAATTGCAAGGACGACATCGCCAACTCGTGGTATAAAACGGTCGCTGATCGGGATCACCGGCAAGTGCTCTACATTAATTTTTAATAATGCTAGGTCGGTGATGGTATCAAAGCCGATCAGCTGCACATCAAAATAACGACGGCCATCAGTGAGTAGCACCATAATTTGGTCAGCGTTATTGATCACATGATAGTTAGTTAGAATATAGCCATCACTTGACATGATCACGCCTGAGCCAAGTTCTTGCACGGTATTTTGCCGTTTGTAGCGTGGCTCTTTTGAAATGCTTTCAGAAATGATAGTTACAACCGAAGGTGCGGCGCGTTGCACTGCATCAGCAAAGCTCAGGTGATTAACACTCATGGCGCTTGGCAGTGGGACATTGGGTAGTAAGGTTGCACGCATATTTGGGCTAAAAAAAACGACCAAAAAGGCGATGCCGAGTCCGGCAAACAGCGGAGGAAGGACAAACTTAAAGAATTTCAGCACAATTTTCTTATTCTTAGTGAGCAATCTGGTAATGATGGCACAAAAAAAATAGCAGCGGCAAGTGCCACTGCTATTTTTTATGTCATTTGTGCAATATTTACTTTATTGAATTAAAACAAATACTGACTCACGACCACGTTGTACCCCAAGTACTATGTTTCCTTTGGTATTCTCAATGATCTTATTCATATCATGAATTGTTGCAACGCGCTGGCGATTGACCTGCATAATAACATCACCTTCTTCAAGACCGACTCTTGCTGATGGTGAACGTGGGTCAACAGTTGTTACTTCGACGCCTTTTGCTCCGTTTTTCTGGGTGTTCTCAAGCGTGGCTCCTTGGAATGCAGGGTGAAGTTCATCCCCTGCGGCAGTGAGGCCTGATGCGCCATCAAGTGTCACTTTAACCGTTTGTACTTTGCCATCGCGGTAAATTCCCAGTTTAACTTTTTTACCTTCACCTAAGGTAGCAATTTTACTGCGTAGTTCGTGGAAGCCACTGATTTCGCTACCATCAATGCTAATAATTACGTCACCGGCTTTGATGCCTGCTTTACTTGCAGCAGAATCATCCATCACTTGCATGACGTAAGCACCTTGTTTTACATCTAGCTTTTGCGCTTTGGCAAGGCCTGCGTCAAGTGGACGGCCAGAAATACCTAATGAGCCACGACGTACCTCGCCATGCTCAATAATTTGATCAACTAGGTTTTTCATCATATTAGATGGGATGGCAAAGCCAATGCCCACATTACCACCAGAGGCACCTAAAATAGCAGTGTTAATGCCGATTAGCTCACCGTTGAGATTAACGAGTGCACCACCAGAGTTACCTTGATTTATCGCGGCGTCAGTTTGAATAAAGTCTTCATAGCCTTCAATATTTAAGCCGCTGCGGCCAAGCGCACTGACAATACCTGATGTTACGGTATGGCTTAAACCAAAAGGATTACCAATAGCAACGGCAAAATCACCCACGCGCAGTTGATCTGAATTAGCCAGCTTTACGGCTACTAAGTCTTCAGCATCAATTTGCAATAGGGCGATATCTGACTCTTTATCGCTGCCGATTTTAGTTGCTTCATATTCGCGGCCATCTTCAAGAGTCACTAGCATTTTTTCTGCGTCTTGAACTACATGATTGTTAGTCACTACGTAGCCTTCTTTAGCATCAATAATAACCCCTGATCCTAAACCACTAAATTCACGTTTTTGACTGCGTGGTTGCGGGTTGCCAAAAAAGAAATCAAGCGGATCGGCGCGACGACGAACTTCTTTTGAGCCGGATACTTGGATGCTGACAACGCCCGGTGTTATTTGTTCTAGCATAGGCGCTAACGTTGGTAATTGTTGACCATTAACAGCGATAGGCATTTTTGCCATTGATACAGCAGGGGCCAATAATAAGCTGGTAGATAACATTGCTGCACTGATTAACGATAGTTTCATTTTCATAGTCAGGGTTTACTCCACATCACAGGAAAAAGCACAAACAAAAAAGGCTGCATGTAAGCAGCCTTTTCGAATTTAAATATAAAGCTGTTACATTTAAAGACTATGGGGTCAAAAAAAAGTTCATCAAGATACTTTAGAATGTTCTGAAACTTTATTTTCACCAGCAAATAATCCTGAAGTACCGGCTACATAGTCAGAAGGTTGTGCGTGTGCTGATGAACGATCACTTTGACGCTCTTTTAATGAACGTTGTAATTGCTCTGTCGTTTCTTTTGAGAAGAATGGTTCTGCAGGGTGTTGTTTTTTGTCAGTCAACAGTAGCTTATTTGTTTCATCAACATGATTTAATAATTGATCATAGTTGTCTTTCATTTTGCTAACTAACTTACTGGTACTTGCTAAGTGATCTGCAACGTCTTGGCGATATTGCTCCAAAGCATTTTTAGCTTGTTCAGCTTGTTGTTCCAGCTCATCTTGTTTAAATTGCTTTTTGGTTACAAATGCACCTAGGAAAAAAGCCGCCACTGCCACAATAATAATAATGCCGATCCAAGTAACTGTGCCCATAAATTCTACCCCTTTGGGAATTAATACGTAAAAAATAAAAATAACGCCTAAATTGCGTATTCAATAATAAATCCTGTTGTTGCTAATATACCCCGAGTTACGATGCGTGTTAACATATTGCGTAAATTAAACCGTGTTTTATTGTAACTATCTATGACTCCTTGGCAAAAATATCAACAAGATTTACAACGCGATGACTTTGTTTACGATGCCGCGCAAGAAAATGCCGTGCGTCACTTACAAAGACTCTTTGATGACTTAACAGATCCAAAGCCTGCCGCTAAAGGTTGGTTTTCTAAGCTCTTTAATAATAAAGATAGCACGCCACCTATAAAAGGTTTGTATTTTTGGGGTGGGGTAGGTCGTGGTAAAACATACTTAGTCGATACCTTTTATGAAGCGCTACCTGGCAAGCGAAAGATGCGTGTGCATTTTCATCGCTTTATGCACCGAGTTCATGATGAGTTAAAGAAATTAGATAAAACAGCGAATCCACTTGAAGTTGTTGCGGATATTTTAAAATCCGAAACTGACATTATTTGTTTTGATGAGTTTTTTGTTCAAGATATCACCGATGCTATGCTACTTGGTGGTTTAATGGAGGCCTTATTTGAGCGAGGCATAGTATTAGTTGCTACATCGAATATCGTACCTGATGAGTTATACCGTAATGGCCTGCAACGCGCCCGATTTTTACCTGCCATTAAGTTGGTCAATGAAAACACAGAGATTGTGAACGTAGATTCGGGGATTGATTACCGGTTACGTACTTTAGAGCAAGCAGAGATATTCCACAGCCCGCTCGATGCGCAAGCGGATAAAAACTTATTTGAATATTTTGATAAATTATCGCCAGAGCCGGGCGTACTTGATAAATCAATTGAGATTGAAGGGCGGATGATCAAAACACGTAAAGTGTCAGATTGTATTGTAATGTTTGATTTTCCAGAGCTTTGCGAAACCGCCCGTAGTCAAGTGGACTACATGGAGATCAGCCGTCTTTATAACACCGTGATCTTATCTAACGTAAAGCAGCTCGGGCAAAGTAATGATGATGCTGCACGCCGTTTTATTGCGTTGGTAGATGAGTTTTACGAACGCCACGTAACATTAATTATCTCTGCTGAGAAACCGATCATTGAGCTTTACACGCAAGGTAACCTTAACTTCGAGTTCAAGCGCTGCATTAGCCGATTACAAGAAATGCAGTCACTAGAGTATTTAGCAAGAGAGCATTTGGCTTAGTCTGAGCCGTCAGCCGTCAGCCGTC